>NZ_JBMPPH010000001.1:0-38751 GCF_049340285.1 Undibacterium sp. SXout20W
TCTTGGGTAAGATGTGTGTATGTCATTTCGGGCAACTTTGACTTGGAGGTCTGGAAGGCCGGATGCTACTGCATCTTCCCACCTTTAACCATTTATCTTCAGTTGCACTTCATAGTTGAACTCGCGAGTGTAAATACAATCACCAGAGCAGTTTCTATAGCGGTTTGGAGAGCAATATATTCTTTCTCGTATAAAAATTTCGTAAAAATTTCATAAAAATTTCATACGAATTTTATAAAGCTTCATGTACCTACCGGAATTTTCTGAATGTATTTCGATGCCGTTCAGTACCCCATTAGCCTTACTTACGTCACGCAATAAAATGTCGTGGAGGATAAGTGACCGACACGGCAGCAAACCTATTAGGACAACTTCAGTCAGCTTTCTTGGCGTCCAAAAAACCTTGGTAACGCACAATCAATCCAATCATGGGTGCTTTGATTAATTACAGTAATCCCTGACATTTATGGTGAATATCGCCACGAACACAGTGCGATACATAATTGATGCCAATCGATTCGAATGGCGCATTGATCCTTTGAATTGATGTCCCCAAGCATATTTCGAAATGACTCCATCCAGTACAAGATCGCAGACAGCAATCCTGGGCTTGTTGAAATACCGTTGAGGCCGGATAACTTTGGCGTCATTCATAACTTGGATGATCGTAATGCGTACGATGATCTGATTAATGCTTTGGGCAAAGCGCAGCGCGTAAGCAACATTTGTCCGCGTGCTTGAGAACCAGGTTTTTGTTATCAAGCCCAAGCCGCAACTCAACCAGTTCAGGTCGGATTGGAATATCTGCCGGTAACCTGATATTCCATACCAAACCAATACATCTCAGCGCGGACAATACCCACCATCCAGGATCCCATTCCCCGGGATAAATTCCCAACCTTGCTGACCCGGGATAGGCGTGATGATTGTTATGCCAGCACTCCCCCATGGTCAGCAACGACGTGAAATAAATATTGCGACCTTGGACTGCGGCGTCTCGTACTTCATATTGCATACCGCCATAGTTATGGGCGAAATAGCCAATCAACCAATGGCCAAATATTCCTGTAGTCACACGTGCGCATACGCCCCAGAAGACAAAACCCCATCCGCCCCAGCAATAAAACAAGATTGCAATTGGTAATTGCTGCGCCATCCAAGTGTATTCCAAAAACTGGTAAAAACGTTTATTCGATATCGCCGATTCGATCTGTATTTCTGGCGGATTGGCGAGCTCAAGTTCGCAATGAATTTGCCACCAACCGTCGAGCCAAAACGTGCTGCCATGTCGAAGATAGTCGTGGCAGGTCGCAGACGTTGAGCATAGTCACGCAACTCATGTTGGCGTAACAATCCCAGTGGACCGGCCAATCCGACCAACACGCCCAGATAAACAAACAGAAATTCGAGCCACCTTGGGCATTGATAGCTGTTGTGGATCAGTTTTCTATGACTGCCCAATGAGTGCCCAAGCAACAAAACAATGCCCGTGCTGATCACAAACAGCCAAACAGCCGCCCAGGAAAACGTAAAGTATCCGCCAACGATCGCTGCCCCTGCCATGCATGAAAACCAGGCAGATTTAACAACTGAGTAACGAACATTACCGATAGTTGTGGAGCTCAATGAATTCGAACTTGCTCTGTGATGACTTAAACTTGCCGGAGTAGCTTTCATATCAATCTCATCTCATTCCAATAGATACTATTCGTTAATGTGATTTATCTGACCTGCTTCAAATTCCCGATATATTTAATCCCGAGCAGCTTGAGCAGTACATTACGAAACACTTTACAGATTGGATAGAAAATCCTGGCGCCAAAGCTAGTACTAAAAACGGAAAAATTAATGCGATTGAAAACTCCGGAAGGTGAACTGAGCAGTGTCAGCATATGAATCGCATCAGACCCGTAATAAATCGCCCCTTTAAACTTCAAGACCATGCCCTTGTCTATGTCCAATCCAGCTTTGGTAATCTCATCCAGCAAATTGCTGGGGTGGCGTGCATCGACCAGACGCAACGCCCCTACCGCATCACGTATGCGAATGTATTTACAGTAGATATTACAAACTGGACATTCGCCGTCATATACCAACCAGACATCTTCGGTAATTGAGTTCGTGTTTTTCATCATATTTCCCGTATTTTTCTGATGGATTAATTTGCGCATTTGTGATATTTTACACGCTAATTAACTAATTAGCTAAATAAAGATGAAGATCGATAAAATATTTGATGCACTCGCATCCACGCCACGGCGCAAGATCTTGGCTTATCTATCGGAGTCTTCGATGACTGCAGGCGAAATTGCGGAGCGATTTGAGATGAGTAAACCGTCGCTTTCTAAGCATCTTAAAATTTTGGAAAATGCAGATCTGATTAAAAGTGAGAAGAAAGGTCAATTCGTTCACTACAGTCTGGCGGATGATAATTTGATTGGTACGTTGCATACGTGTCTGGCAACAATCTGCCCGGTTGGTGGGCCGCTCGTTAAAGAGAGCGCGGCAAAGGCCAAGAAAAATGCAGCGAAGACGTGACGGCAGATTGAATCGATGAGTAACGCCAAATCTCTAATAAAAAACTATTTCAAGACCGCGTTTCGCTGGCAACGAGGCCGGCAATTGTCGGGCTACGACAAGATGCTACTTTTGCAAAGTATGTGGCCACTGCCGTTTGATTGCTATATTTTGAAATTTCCAGAAGGCGCTGAAATTGCACCGCATGTCGATACAGTTAAACTGGGGGCGCATTATCGATTGAATATTGTAATCAAACGCGCCAGATCAGGCGGGGAATTTGTTTGCGCCAATCCTATCTACGCATCGGAGCGAATCAAATATTTTCGTCCGGATGTCAGCGAACACAGTGTTACCCGAGTCGATAAAGGCTCGCGTTACGTATTAAGTATTGAATGGGTGCGAGGAAATAATTGAGGATCTGTGATGTGCAAAGCTGTTCTGAGAATCGACGCAAGTGGTACCAACGCCGACGAAGGTGATGTCGTAAGGGCTCCATTCAAATCTCTTTGAAATACCAGCAGGTATTTATGCGGAGCCTGTATGAAATTTTGTGTAAGCGGTGCTTCAGTTAAACGTTCGAGTTCAATCTGGCATCGGATTTTTCTGGGGTATGTTGCAATATCTTTTACCCCAGCTGGAACATCGCCATCATGCAAATTACGCAGCGTGGCGAGGACATAACTTTATCCAAATACAAGCACAACGCAGATTGCGCCTTCCCTACTTGTTCATCAGGCTGACAATTCTTCCGCATTTCTATCGTAGGCAGTAATCGTTTGCATACGCTCAAAGGCATCGATCAGAATCTCAGGCTTTCCAAGTGCCAATTTTTTACTATCGGAGAGCGTTTGCCGGAACGCGCGTGCGCCTACCATCCCCATCATCAAACCCAGCATATGCCGGATCACACTATTGACGCGCAAACCTTTACCGCCATTGCCATAGAGCTCCAACTGACGGTGGATATACGGAATCATCGCATGCAAAATTTCTTCCCGTGTTTTGACGGGTGAATGGTCGTCATAAAAACGCGCATCAAACGTCGCCATAAAATACGGATTGTGATAGGCCTCACGCCCGATCATCACACCATCAACATGTTGCAAATGCAGCGCCATTTCATCAGCTGTTTTAATTCCACCGTTAAGAATAATTTCCAGATCTGGAAATTCTTTTTTAAGGCGATATGCATAGTCGTATTTAAGCGGCGGTATTTCCCGATTTTCTCTTGGACTTAAGCCTTTGAGAATGGCATTGCGTGCATGGACAATAAATGTCTTACTACCCGCTTGCGCAACCTGCCCCACAAAGTCACGCATAAATTCGTAGGAATCAACATCATTAATCCCAATCCGATGTTTGACCGTGACATCAATGCTGACGGCGTCTTTCATCGCTTTGACACAATCGGCTACCAATTGCGGCTCTGCCATCAGACACGCCCCAAATGCGCCTTTTTGTACGCGTTCAGACGGACAACCACAATTAAGGTTAATTTCATCATAACCCCATTGCTCGCCCAACTTAGCACACTGCGCCAGATCAGCGGGTTCACTACCACCTAATTGCAAAGCAACGGGATGTTCATCTGGATTAAATTCGAGATGACGCTGCACATCTCCGTGCAGCAACGAACCAGTCGTCACCATCTCGGTGTACAACCAGGCATGACGGGTAATATGGCGATGAAATTGACGGCAATGGCGGTCACTCCAGTCCAACATCGGGGCAACCGACACGCGGCGCGGGGGTAATGCAGTAGTAGTCACAATAGAAACAACGATAATTCAATAATCCTCTATTGTACCTTGTGTGCATAAAAGCTCAGAAATATGGTGTGGCGCTCACTATTATGAGAGTATTTTTGCAATATTTTTGCAATATTTTTGCAATATTTTTGCGTGACAAGAACATCTGTTAACTATGCTCGGAAGTCCTTGCAGCGCGGTTACATTCGCCACTCATCGATTAAACACTTTCTTTTAACAAGCGCAACAATGCCGATGTATCGAGACGCGCGGAGGCGTCGCCGCCATCTAATAAGCTATCTGCCAAATCACGTTTTTCAGCGTGTAAAGCGATGATTTTTTCTTCAATCGTATTTTGTGTCACCAATCGATAAATCGTGACAGGTCTTTGTTGCCCCATGCGATGCGCCCGATCAGAGGCTTGATCTTCTACAGCGGGGTTCCACCATGGATCTAGGTGAATGACATAATCAGCGGCGGTCAGATTCAAACCTGTGCCACCCGCTTTGAGGCTAATCAGAAATACGTCACCCTCGCCTGCCTGAAATGCGTCCACACGACGCTTACGCTCCGTCGCTGGCGTACTACCATCCAGATATTGATAGCTAATACCACGTTGTTCAAGACTATGGCGAACGATCGCCAGATGATCGACAAACTGACTGAAAACCAAGGCCTTATGGCGATTGTCTAAAAGTTCTTCGATGGTATCTTCTACCATGGCTAACTTACTGCCACTGATCGTCGAGTTTTTTAAGACCAATTGCGGATGACAACAGAAGCGGCGCAATTTGGTAATTTCAGCCAATACTTTGAGGGACTGACCTTCTTCTGCGCTGAGTGCTGCAATTTTATCGAGCGCTTCTTGACGCAACGCTTCATACAAATGGCGTTCATCATCACTAAGTTCCACTTGCAATGTGATTTCTGTACGCGATGGCAACTCGGTCAACACCTGCGCCTTTGTCCGCCGCAGTATAAATGGCTGTATCAGCTTTTTCAGATGTTGACGAGCATCTTTGTCACCACGTTCAATCGGTGTACTAAAACGCTCAGAAAAACGGTCTTTGGAACCTAGCAAACCAGGATTGATAAAGCGAAATAAATTCCATAATTCGCCGAGATGATTTTCGACAGGCGTACCACTCGCAATCATTTTAAAATCAGCATTCAACGCCATCGCCGCCTGACTGCGCTTGGTCGCCGAGTTTTTGATTACTTGTGCTTCATCAAGTACCACGCTATGCCAATGCTGCGCGGCGAAGGCTTCTGCATCGGATTGCAACATGCCGTAACTTGCGATGACAATATCAAACGCACCCAAATCTGCGAGAGAGCGATGGCTATTGTAGGCACGAACTTTTAAGGTCGGGGCGAAACGTTGCACTTCTGCCTGCCAATTCATGGCAACGGAAATCGGCGCTACCACCAGTGCGGGCCCGTTTGGTGCCCGGTCAAGCAACAAGGCCAAGGTCTGCACAGTTTTACCCAAACCCATATCATCCGCGAGACACGCACCGACGCCCCATTGGGCGAGACGCGCGAGCCACTGATAGCCAGCCAACTGATAATCACGTAACTCGGCCTGCAAGGTCGACGGCACTCGCGGTAAAAAATCGACTAATGCATCGAGTTTATTGACTTGCTCGCGCCACGCGGCATCCGTTTTTAATTCCCCGACTTCTTCAGCTAATGCAGCCAAAGCGGGCGCAGCGAGCGCATTCACGCGTACGCCATCTTTGCCTGTCAGTTCACCAAGCGCACGTAATTCATCCAGACGTTGGCGGAAACTCTCTGTCAACGCCAGGTAATCGTTGTCGCCCAATTTGAGGAAGCGACCACGTGTTGATTCGGCCATTTGTAAGAGTTCACGTAACGCCAGGACACGGCCATCATCTAATGAAATTTCACCACCGGCGACAAACCATTCACCTTGTTTTTTTATGGTTAGCCTTAAGTTTTGCAATGAACGACTACCTTTGATACGGAAACGTTCACCCTCAGGCCAAATCAATTGCAAGGCGGTTTCTGGTATGGCCTTGAGTTCACCTAACAATTCTAAACACTGTTCTGGGTGTTGCAATTGCCATTCCTGGCCATTGTCTTCTGCATTCGCCAATAAGGTGCAGGCACGTAACACGTTTTGCAGATTGTGCGCTTCTGATTTGAGATTTCGACTGGCTTGTACTGGTTCGCCGTTTTGCTCACCAAGCACGTTTGCAGCACCTTTCCCTGGCGAGAACCAACCACCATCTGCTAAGGGCCGCACCAACAATTGCAAGCGCAAGCCTTCTTGTAGCGGTAACAAATGGGCATACAAAGTCTGATCAGCATCAACACTTTTCAGATGTGCCGCCAGTTCAGGCAAATCAGAATGAATCGCCAGATGCGGTGCAATCGCCGCAATCACATCCACTAACTGCGCTTTGGCGCTGCTGGGAACGGTAAGGCCGCGTCCAAGAATGCCCGTAATTTGTTTAATTTCTGGACTAGATGCATAAACCGCCAATTTTGTTGGTGTTTCTTTCTTCCAGGCGATACTGGCATCCGGGCTGAAAAAAGGATCTAGTTGTAAAGTTATCTGATCGCCGCTTTCTTTGAGTTGCAATGCAATTTCAGCTTTGACCACATCAATTCTCACATCTGGCGCATCATCCCAATATACCGCCGGGTGCCCGACCAACAGTGGCAGCGCTTTATCAATATTAAGTTCAAATTCACCGCCGCCATAATAATTATCGGATGACTTGCGTATGCAATTGGCAATCGCCACGTCTTGCTCCGTTAGGAATGGCATGCTTTCCTGCTCATTCGCCAGCCGGCGCAACGCGACCGGACGACCTTTACTCCAAACGCCTTTAGCGCTACGTTTTTGCTCACGTGGATCGGCTTTTAATTCTTGAAAATGGTACTCCAGCAACCATGCGAGGCGTGTGTCATCGCCGGCTTTAGCCGATTTCACTTCAGACGTAGGTTTGAGTTGAGTCAGCGCTGTTAATGCGCGCTGCCAGGCTTCTTCACGATGCAGTACATCGATCAATGGACGGATATTTTTTTGTTCATGCCAACCCGACATGATGGGCGATTCTTTAAACTGGCGCGCTAAAAGGACATCCAATTCTGCAGCGACCCATTGGTAGCCGAAGCCCAGCATGGTGGTGCGCATATCCAATAATTTTGGCAGTAGTTTAGGGTGCGGTGGTGCATCTTGCCAATGCCCTGCCAGAGCCTCAAATAAGGCATCAATATCATGTGGAATGCGCGACCCGAAATGTGACACAGGCAGCACAACGCCCAAGGCCAAATGATTCACTAAAGGTTGTAAAACATAATAGCTGTAGGCATGTTTTTGCTTTACGCCATCGTCCACCTGTACTTTTGCCAACTTCAAACTTGGCGCATCATTTTTCGCCAACAATGCAACGCTGCTGAACAAACCGAGTAATTCAGGGATAAATATTTTACGTTTTCCAGACACCGATTTCTGAATTTCAACGTAAGTCTGTATCACGCCAACGGCGGCATTCATGTTGTGTTGCAGGACTGCTGACGTAATCAAAAATTCAGCTTGTGTTTGCGGCGGCAAGCGCAGTTTAAACTTTTCCAGACGCTCAAAATCGCCGCGCAACAATGCCTGCCACGACAATAAACCCATTAATTGCGGCCAGCTATTGGCTTGATGCTCGGCTTGCTCGCACGCAAAATCATAGGCCAATCTGCAGTCACTCAAATTCCAGTTTGCTTTGGTGAAAACATCAGTCAACAGCATTCCCTGATCGATAGGTCTTAGTGCTGCAAAAACCTCCAATCCCTCCTGATCGACAAAAAACTCAAAACCCGGCGCTGGCATATGATCGCTGGCAACGCTATAAAATTTTTCACGCCAAAGCAATGCCTCGTCAGTTCGCCCGAGTAATACTGAGAACAACAACTCGCGGCGATAAAAATTGGCATCGTAGGATTTCCAGTGATGATATTCACCGTGCCGCTTCAACAAATCGCGAATGTGGCTTATCCAATTTTTTAATGTACCGCTTTGCTGTAAATGCAAAAGTACTGGCATACGTAAATCTTCGCGCAACACAAAACCCAAGCCAATCTCTTGCCGCAAAACCATGCGATGCGTTAATTCTTGCGTCACCTCTTTGAGCACTTTTGCTTCGTAGGGGTTACCCTTCATATCTGTTTGCCCGCTCAACTGCATCAATTCCAGCAGTTTGGTATGGCTGAATGGCGCTTGATACAAAGCGGCTGCATATAACAGCGGGAAATGATAAGAAGACAAATCACTGAGCAAAGGCATAGGACATTCTAAAGAAACTGATCAGACAAAAATTCGAACTCTGCGGTTTCATGTTTGCAAGTACAGCGGAGTTATCGCAGCAGATTAATGACAAGCAGAAAAATATTGGACTTAATTCTCAATCAAATAACGTGCCACATAGCCACCTGCGAGGCACACCAAACCACTGACTGCTAAAAAACGATGCAAAGCCATCGTACCAATTGTTGCTTTGGCTTTCAGCTCAAGAAATTCGGGTGTTGGTTTCGCAAATACCAAAGGCTTCAAAAATGACTCGACACACCAAAAAGCGAATGCCATACCGATCAAAGTCTCACTCAGGAGATTACCAGACATTCCTCGCATGAAGCTCGTATATGCAGACCATGAAAACAAAGTGCACCCAACCACACGTGCCAAGGGGAATAATTTCAGTTTTTCTATCATCGTCATTGCTACGTCACTTTTCGTCACGGATTATTACGGGTTATTGCGGGTTATTGCGGGTTATTGCGGGTTATTGCAGGTTATTGCTGGTTATTACACACAATAGTGTCAGTTGATCCAGGCAATCTGACACAGCATATCAATTTATGGTCGACGAATTTCACAATCAAGGCCCTTCGTTTCTTAGTGACTCACCGTTTTAGAAAACAAATTCAACACAATCACACCTGCAACAATCAGCCCCATCCCAATCATGGCGGGCAAATCCAACTCTTGCCCATACAAAAGCCATGCGACCACGGAAATGAGTACCACACCGACCCCTGACCAGACCGCATATGCCACGCCGACCGGGATACTTCGTAAGGTAAGTGACAGAAAATAAAATGCCGCACTATAACCGATAGCTAAAATGACCGTTGGTAAGAGTTTAGTAAAGCCGACTGACGCTTTTAGGGCGGAGGTCGCAATCACTTCACAGATAATTGCCAGACCTAGATAAAGCCAATTCATATTTTTTCCTGAGACGCCATCATGCCGGATTCGACCTGAAACGAAATAACGAACAATCGCCCATTATCCCAGAAACACGTCATCGGCACATGAGAGAAATAAACTAGCGTTTGAACGCCAACAGCAATACACCACCTGCAACCATAGCAATCCCTGCCCATTCACGCAAACCAGGTCTTTCATCGAGAAACACGACCGCAAAAATCCCTACCAGAACCAGACTTAATTTATCAATTGGCGCTACTTGCGATGCTGGTCCTGCTTGTAAGGCCCGAAAATAGCAAACCCATGAAGCACCAGTGGCGAGCCCGGATAAAGTTAAAAAAATCCAAGTCTTTGCCGATAGCTCAAGCGGATTTTGCCATTTACCAGCACGCCAGACAAAAGCGATTAATACCAGCATGATGATGGCGGTCCTCAACAAAGTTGCCATATCAGAATCAACATTCCGGATGCCGATTTTTGCAAAAATAGCAGTCATCGCCGCAAAAAAAGCCGACAACAGCGCCCATACCATCCATTGATTCGAAAAGAACATGACCCCTCCTCCAATAATTACAAACGAGCAAGCATAAAGAAATAGGAAGAAATCGCCCTATCCGGAAATTATGAACGAGAACGAGAACGAGAACGAGAACGGGCAAGAAATATAAATTAGTGTATTCAGACAATACAAAAACAGGTGCTGCAATGTAGCAATAACGATCACCACACTGAAGTACCTGCCACACCTGCCAGACTGCCACACCTGCGCTACAAAGCGATGTGCGCCAGCAATGATGGCGCGCGATTCATCTTGCTTGCAGGATGTAGTTCAAACCTGCATGAATTTTATTACCCAGTTCAATTACCCAGTTCAATTACCCAGTTCAATTACCGCGCTTAATTACCCAGCTCAATGACCAAACTTCATTACCAAACTTCATACTGAGTTTAAAAACTGAAACTCTTACCGGGTGGCGTCCATACAGCATTAGAAGCGGCACAACTTGCAAGTACCAATGCATTACCCGATGGCGCCAGACACATGCCAGATGCTTTAGCCTGGATATAGTTTCCCGCCGAGCCGGTGGGTCCCGGCACATTTAGCCATTGTTGATTAAGCGCTCCCGGAACACAGGTTTGTAACGTCATGCCACTGCTTGCTGCCCCTGACGCCGATACAGAAGTCAGGCAGTAAGAATTCTCCGTTTCTATGGTCGCATCGGCAGCCCACACCCACAGAAAACTAGAAAAACTCGCGCCACCTTGTGTTTGCACCGCGCTGGCACTTGGGCATACACCAAGAATAACGTTGTTCGAACCGACAGGATTACCATCAGTCAAACCCGCTTTTGCGGTCAGGCAACTGCCATTCGCCTTGAACAAGCCTTGTGCTGTTTGCAAAGGTGCACCAATTTCTGACGTCACACTGTTTGTTACCTTAACATTTGCAAAACTTGCCGGACACGAGGTGTTGGCATAAGCAGATGGTGCAGGCACTGAGACTGGCGCACCTGACGAATCAAGGGCTTGCACACTAAATTGGGCATTAGTATAAGGAACCGAAGAGCAACTAGTGCGTTCACTATTCCAATCAAAATACTCCACCCATTGTGAGATATACGTGGTCGGCACCATGACCTTGGTTGCACCGACAAAAATACTGCCAATATCAAAACTATCGCCGGTCGACCCTGGCGTGACATCAGTCACATTACTTGTGAACCACCCTGTTCCTAAATTTTTATTTGGCGTCACGCGGAAACGATAGGTATGGCCTGCTTGCCAATTGTAGCGATAACGGCATTGTGCACCTGCGGTGCCATCAGTAGCAGTGCCACTCACTGTGCAATAGCTGCCAGCGCCAATACCGGCGCTGGGTGGCGTCCCAGCTTGCGCATTGGTGGCGCCCCATATTGAAAATAAAAATTGCCTTCCCGCGCCCTCAGAACCAACCAACACAGTGGATTGCAGGCCAGTATAGCCACCTAAGCCACCCATCTGATTACTCCAAAACACATTGGAGTGAGGTCCGGGATCTGTTTGTGGCGTGATATACATGTCCAAAACAGAAACGCTTGTGACCGACGATGGAAACCAAGTATCGCTATACAAACCTGGGGTTGATCCTAAGAATGACACCGTTGGCGCCGTCGCCGAACTCATAGCCGACGCACCGGCGACACTAATCGAACTAATGGCAAAGGTGCGTTGATTGCTCGCCGGCAAATAGGCCGGCGCCGGTACGTTTAAAGTAAAAGTGAATGTGCAACTTCCACCGGCAGGTACAGTGGCGCTTGTTAAACTCAATTGAGTGGCGCTACTGGAAGTCATCGTTCCACCGCAAACCGAGTTAAAACCAAACGCACTAAAACCGCCTGGCATCGAGACCGTTAGCGCTGCATTGGCGTTAATCGTCCCACTATTGGTCAGCGTAAGCGTGGCGGCGTCCGTACCAGAAACGGATGGACTATTTGACGCTAATGTCAGGTTAACACTATAGCTGGCACTCACTGGTGATACGGGGCTCACGGATGATCCCGCCTGCCCGCCACCGCCACCGCAAGCCGTTAACATTTCAGCTAGCAAAACCATCAATGTTAGTTTTTTCAGATGCATGTAGAACTCATTCCTAAGGGGAAATTAAACTGTTGCAGTCAATTGATGCTACGAATAGTTTACTTGTCGCAACATTATCGTCAATTGCCCGTTCGGGCAATCTTGCCTGCGAACCATGTACATTTTTAGAAAGCTGAAAGTGCTTGTCGCGTTCGATATCTTCAAAAAGCTAAAGCAAATAAAGTAGCGTCGATCATCCCTTCGTACCAATCGTACCAATCGTACCAATCGTACCAATCGTACAAACCCTTTTTCAAATAATAGCTAAGTCAAACCAAAAAAATACAGCCACACAGAACCCGCCACAAGCGACAAGTGCAGGATCACGATGAGCCAAAATTTAAGTAGATAAATCGACTTGGACGACTTATGTCGTAAGAATCGATGTGCGATCAACGCACCTGGCCAGCCACCTAGCAAACTCCAAATGAGCAAATGCCATTCAGGAATACGACGACGATGCGCTCTGGCAGCATATTTATCAGATCGGTAACACAAAAAACACAAGAAGCTGACGAGCACATAGTAGGCGGCAAGAATTTTGCCAATGAAAGAAAAATCGTCCAAATAAATACTACCCCTAAGTATATTTTCAACACCAATATTTCCAAAAGCATGCCGAGTGTTTTTTCTAAAATAATGGGGGAGTATATTCGAAAGTGAAGGCCTTACCTAGTAATCCACAGACGCAAATCAGCAAGGTAAGGCACTCATTCAGAACTTTAAAACATCAAAGCATTTTTGCCAGCAATGCTTTTTCATATTTTGCATTGAGTGGAATCCGAACTTTATGACCGGCACCCCCAATGATGTTGATCGGTTGATTATCAGCATTGCGCATGTCGGATAAGGTCACGATTTCATTCCCGGCAGGGGAAATAATTTCGATCTGATCACCCACCGCAAAGCGATTTTTCACTTCTACTTCGGCCCAACCATCGGCCAAATTCAACACCTGGCCCACATATTGACTGCGATGTGCTTGCGACACGCCTTCCATATAATTTTGATGATCTTGAGTGTGATGACGCTGATAAAAACCATCGGTGTAACCGCGGTTTGCGAGGCCATTCAATTCACCCAGCAATTGAGGATTAAATGGGCGTCCAGCCGCCGCATCATCGATCGCCCGGCGATACACTTGCGCAGTACGGGCAACGTAGTACAAGGACTTGGTGCGCCCCTCTACTTTCAACGAATCAACACCAATTTTTGCCAGACGCTCGACATGCTCAACAGCGCGCAGATCTTTGGAGTTCATGATGTAGGTGCCATGTTCATCTTCAAGTATCGGCATCAACTGACCAGGTTTGGTCGATTCTTCGATCAGATAAGGGCGATCAGCCAATGGATGGCGCGGCATATCTCCCATTGCTGAAAAAGACTGGTTTGCGTCTTCTAAGGCTTTTTGATAATTGAACTGTATCGTCTCCACCGGAATCCGCGCCAGATCGCCGGTCTCATTTTCAGACGCATTTTCTACTTTGTAATCCCAACGGCAAGAGTTGGTACAAGTTCCTTGATTAGGATCACGATGATTAAAATAGCCAGACAACAAACAGCGCCCCGAATACGCAATACATAACGCGCCATGGACAAAAACTTCTAGTTCCATATCCGGACATTCTTGACGAATTTCTTCTATTTCATCGAGAGATAATTCACGCGATAAGATGACGCGGGTCAATCCCATTTTCTTCCAAAATTTAACGTCAGCCCAATTCACGGCATTTGCCTGAACTGACAAGTGCACAGGTACTTCTGGCCATTTTTCGCGCACCATCATGATTAATCCCGGGTCAGCCATAATCAGCGCGTCGGGCTTCATGGCAATAACAGGTTCCATATCGCGCAAATACGTTTTGAGTTTAGAGTTATGCGGAAAAATATTACTGGCTACAAAGAACAATTTACCTCGAGCATGCGCACCATCGATACCTTGCTGCAACACATCTAAGGTCGAAAATTCATTGTTGCGAGCTCGTAAGCTATAACGTGGCTGACCCGCATAGACAGCATCCGCACCGAAGTCGAACGCAGCGTGCATTTTTTCCAGCGAACCAGCTGGCAGAAGGAGTTCTGGTGCTTTTAACATGATGGAGCAATCGAAAAATAAAATGTTCGCGATTTTAAATCCAACGAATTATTTCCACAATTTTTTTGCGACAAACCTTAATCCAGCGCAAACATCATTGGAAAATTCTCCATATATGTTTATTTTTTTGCTTTATTGGCATTTTTCACCATTAAAAATAGTTACTAAAATGTCAAATTTATTTCCAATCGATATTTTTAGAAACTTTATGTTACTTTTTGACGCATTAAAATTATTCCATTTATACTTTTTTAACTTAATCCCAACCATCAACATTAAGCGCGTTACTTGAAAGATTGTTCACCGAGGCATGGGATTAGGCGTCACCTCAGTCAAAGGAATAATTATGAAAGAAACAGCCATGCTTGCACAAAAAAGTACTTACGCCCAACGTCAACTATCATTTTTAGCCAATCGTAGCTCTAAAAATATTACCGACAGCCACACTGAACAATTACGCAATGAAATCATTCTTGCCAAAGCGATCAAGACTGCACAACTTTTTGATTGCGGGCAAACAGACGATGCATATCAAAAAGCTTGCGAGGTGCTTGCTCTCACAGAACCCAATGGTGCACCACTCCATCGATTGACTCGTGTTTTAGTAAGTGGCATTCAACGACGCTGTTACTCGCAAACTGAATTTTTAGGGAATCTATATAGCGATAGAAGTAGTCCGATTGCCATGATCAAAGCCTACGACTTGCTCGCCAAATCAACTCCCTTTATTAAGTTTGCCTACAATGCCTGCAATCTTGCCATCGTCGCTAAAGCATCTAATACAAATCGGCTGCATATCATCGATATTGGCATAGGCTCTGGAAATCAATGGTCAGAGTTGTTCTCAATACTCCAGGGAACCAGTTTTTTTCCAAAAAAAATTCACATTACAGGAATTGATATTCCAGGCACAGAACGTGGCTTAGAGGCTGTCAGGGAAAGACTGTCAAAGGAGGCGAGATTAGTTGGGATTGATTTTTCATTTACTGCAATCGCCGCCAAAGCTGAAGAAATGTCATTTGCAGATATCGGCGTGCAATGGAGTGAATTTCTTGTCGTCAATGCTGTACTTGCCTTACATTACACGCCCGCTGGTGACGCCATACAAAACGCGGCCCATTCAAGATTGGCGCTCCTGAAGCAAATCAAATCACTCAACCCGCAGTTAGTATTGATGGTAGAGCCGGACGCCAATCATAATCATGCGGTATTCGATGAACGCTGCCATGAAGCACTGCAACACTATATTCATATCTTCAATGCGTTCGAATATTTGTTCCCTCGGCATTTAAGAGAACGGACAATTTTAGAAAATGAATTCTTTGGCAAAGAAATAATTAACATCCTCACTGCGAGTGGCAGTG
This sequence comes from Undibacterium sp. SXout20W, assembly GCF_049340285.1. Lineage (NCBI taxonomy): Bacteria > Pseudomonadati > Pseudomonadota > Betaproteobacteria > Burkholderiales > Oxalobacteraceae > Undibacterium > Undibacterium sp. SXout20W. The sequence goes on from NZ_JBMPPH010000001.1 coordinate 15,571, forward strand.
ACCGCGTAGAGCGGCACGAACGTAAGGAGATTTGGGCAAAACACATGCAGGACGCAGGATTTACGCAGGCTGAACGCATATTTGAAAGGACGAGCCGCACACTCAAAAATATCGTCCCTACTGCAGAACCATTTCAAATTTCCACGAACAGACAAGGTATCAGTCTTAGCTTCAATAACGCATCCTTACTCGCAGCGTCTTGTTGGCGGCCCGCAAATTCTTAAAAAAACTGACTCTTTACTCTGCAAATACTTCGTTGCAGACCAATGAGATTAACACCACCGCCCCACCTACTATCGTCGCCTGTGCTGGCACCTCGCCAGCACCAAGCCACGCCCAGATGGGCGCTAATAAAACCTCAAGTAAAGAAAGCAATGCAATTTCCGGGGCATTCAGACTTTCTGAGGCCCGCACCATCAACATGCAGGGAAATCCCAACTGAAAAAAACCCAGGATTGCCATAATAAGGATATCGTGGAGCGATGCCTGAAACGGGTAAGCAAGCGGCAACATAGCTAAAGCTGAAATCGCCCCACCAACAAAGACTGCCGGAATCAAATCGACCGCATGTCCACCTTTTTTTAAGGTAATCATATTTACCGAGGAAGCGATCGGCACTCCCAAGGCGATAAACATTCCCAATAAACCACGATGATCAATTTCTGAAAGGCTACCGACAAACATCCACGACATACCTGCTGCTGCAGCTACAATCGCCCACCATGTACGCAGCGGAATTTTTTCACGCAACACCAACCACGCCAAAAATGCCGTAAACAAGGGTGCGAGACTCTCCATGATCGACGTGTTAGCGACCGTCGTCATCGTGATGGCGATCATAAAACAGCTATACATGGTCGCCCACATACAACCAGAGATAAACCCCAACTTGCCCAATAAGCGCAGGCGCGGAATAAACCCACGCCCATACTGATGCAACATCGCACCAGCCACAAAAATCGCCGCAAATAGACTACGCCAGAACGTCACTTCAAAGCCTCGTGCAACTTCCAGATGACGTGTCAACACACCAGCAATACTCCACAAACTGGCGGCGCATATCATCAAAATAACGGCGTGGCGATGACTGATTTTTTTTGGCATAACATTTCCAAACGAAGGTTTTTGACAAACCTGAAGCGGTATTTTGAACAGCAAATAAAAAACCCGTCAGGCCTCACCATAGGTAAGAGCGAAACGGGTTGATCGTCATGCGCAACAGCGCATGATCAAGCGAGCTATTATGCTTCGCGCGATGCTTTCTTACGCTCGTGTTCTTTCAAATAACGCTTACGCAGACGAATACTCTTCGGTGTGATTTCGACCAATTCGTCGTCCTCAATGAATTCAACAGCGTATTCCAGAGACATCTGAATTGGTGGTACCAAACGTACCGCTTCATCTGTACCAGAAGAACGAACGTTTGTTAATTGCTTACCTTTAATTGGGTTAACTACTAAATCGTTATCACGGGAATGGATGCCGATGATCATACCTTCGTACACTGGGTCATTGTGAACCACGAACATACGGCCGCGGTCTTGCAATTTCCAGATGGCGTACGCAACCGCTGCGCCATCATCTTGAGAAATCAATACACCATTGCGACGACCGGCCAATTCACCACGTGTGTTGTCAACTGGCGCATATTCATCAAACACGTGACTCATCAAACCAGTACCACGTGTCAATGTCATGAATTCACCTTGGAAACCGATCAGACCACGTGCAGGAATGCGGTATTCCAGACGAACACGACCTTTGCCATCCGGTTCCATGTTTTGCAGATCACCACGACGACGACCCAACTCTTCCATCACGCCGCCTTGGTTGTTTTCTTCAACGTCAACAGTCAGGTTTTCGTATGGCTCATGACGTACACCGTCAACCATTTTAAACACAACGCGCGGACGGGAAACCGCCAATTCAAAACCTTCACGGCGCATGTTTTCGATCAGAATGGTCAGATGCAACTCACCACGACCAGAAACTTCGTATGTAGAATCATCGCCTTCCGCCTGAACGACACGTAACGCCATGTTGGATTTCAATTCGCGTTCTAGGCGATCACGGATTTGACGTGTCGTAACGAATTTACCTTCGCGACCAGCCAATGGCGAGCTGTTTACCATGAAGTTCATGGTTAATGTTGGCTCATCCACTTTCAACATTGGTAAACCTTCTGGCGCGTCAGGCGCACAGATCGTCGTACCGATACTGATTTCCTCAATACCGTTGATCAAAACGATATCACCCGCCAATGCTTCGTCAACCTGTACGCGATCCAAGCCTTTGAATGTCAATACTTGATTGATACGTGCACGAGTTGGTTTGTCGTCCGGGCCATTCATCCATACCACGTCTTGCAGACCTTTTACTTTACCGCGCAGGATACGGCCAACGCCGATCTTACCAACGTAAGAGGAATATTCGAGGGAGGTGATTTGCAATTGCAAAGGACCATCTGGGTCATCTTCACGCGCTGGAACGTGCTTCAGAATCGCGTCAAACAGCGGTTCCATTGTGCCTTCACGCACGGTATCTTCCAGACCTGCATAGCCTTTGAAACCGGATGCGTAAATGATAGGGAAATCTAATTGTTCATCGGTTGCACCGAGTTTGTCGAACAATTCAAAAGTCGCGTTAACTGCTTTTTGTGGATCAGCATTTTCGCGGTCAATTTTATTGACAACAACAATAGGTTTCAAACCGAGCGCCAATGCTTTACGCGTCACAAAACGTGTTTGTGGCATTGGACCTTCTTGTGCATCCACCAACAGCAAAACGCTGTCAACCATGGACAATACACGTTCTACTTCACCACCGAAGTCAGCATGGCCTGGGGTATCAACGATATTGATGTGTGTGCCTTTGTATTCAACCGCACAGTTTTTGGAAAGAATCGTGATACCACGCTCTTTTTCAATATCATTGGAATCCATCACGCGGGAATCAACCTGTTGGTTGTCACGGAAAGTACCGGATTGACGCAATAATTGATCAACCAGGGTGGTTTTGCCGTGATCGACGTGAGCGATAATGGCGATGTTGCGAATAGCGCGTTTTGTAGTGGACATGATAATGTTCGTTTGGGGTAAATCGGATAACCTAGGATTATAACATGCTGCAACGCAAAAGCAGAAAATCGCCTTAAAACAGGGAAAATCGCGGTTTTTACAAAGTCATTGCAAAAAAACAAAGCAGCACAGATAACGTGACCAGCACGACATGCCGCATTCATTTTAAGAAGACTTTACTTCGCCGCTATTATTTCAAGGAGTTACTACAAAGCGATGACAGACTAAAAAGTTTTAATGATTCAGATTGACTGCATTCGCCACCATTATTGGATACCTTCGAAAAGGGCATCTCAATGTGCTGGCAGCTTATTTTTACCAGGCATTACTAGCCTGGCGTTGTACATTTTCAAGAGAGCACCCGTCGCAACTCCTCATCAACGCGATGCCAGATCGCCAGCCAAGTTACTTCGAAGCAAACTCTTTATTTATTAGAAATTTATTGCGTATTTATTGCGTATTTATTGCGTATTTATTGCGTATTTATTAATCTTTCCGGGGCAAGTATTTGGTATTCTTGCAATTGTGCCGAGCCCAATAGTTGCCCATCAGAATCACGATACACGCGAACGCGACCCCAGCCTGCGGGTAATACGACTACTTCTTTACCCAACGCCAGGCGTTGTCCATGCAAAAAACGCGTTGCCAACTCGTCGTTTAAGCGCACGACCGGAAAACTCGACAGCAAAGCGTCTACCGGATCCAACAAGGTCAGGCGTTCCTGCTCAGGCAATGTCTCCAGAGATTCCAAAGTGATCGATTTCTCCAGAATCAAATGCCCCACCTGAATCCGGCGCAATTCTTTCAAATGTGCACCACAACCCAGTGCGGCACCAATATCTTCACCAAGTACACGAACATATGTCCCTTTGCTGCATTTCACTTTCAGCGTCAGCAAAGGTGCATCGTAAGCGAGCAGCGCCAATTCATGAATGATGACATCACGCGCGTCGCGTTCCAGCGTCACGCCAGCACGGGCGTATTCGTATAGCGGTTTACCATCCCGCTTAAGTGCAGAATACATGGGGGGCACCTGTTGAATCGGACCCGTAAATTGCAGCAATACCTGCTCAATTTGCGCGACGCTTACATTCACCGCCTTTTGCTCCACAACCTCACCTTCGGTATCACCGGTAGTCGTCGTCATCCCCAGATGCACCACTGTTGTGTAAGTTTTATCCGCTTCCAGCAAATCCTGGGAAAACTTCGTTGCCTCACCAAAGCACAATGGCAGCAGTCCAGTCGCAAAAGGATCAAGCGTGCCAGTATGCCCCGCCTTGAGGGCATTCATAAACCGTTTAGCTTTAATCAAGGCATCATTACTGGAAAACCCAACTGGTTTATCCAATAGCAGAACACCGTGCACAGGCACACGGGGGCGTTTTTTTATCTGGGTAGTCATAGAGAAGACCGTCCGCAATACCGGTCAGTGATCAATTTTATTCGTCGTCTTTCGCGCCATCATCAGCAGCGACATCAGCGTCGTTATTGATATCAACTTCGACATCAACTTGAGCATCGACTTTGGCATCATCTTTGGCCCGCGTTGCATTTGCTTCGTCGATCAGTTTCGACATCGCGAGACCGCGTATGGTCGAGGTATCGTGAATAAAATGCAATTGCGGTAGCGTATGAATATGCAAACGCAAACCTAATTTCGCACGCAAAAAGCCTGCCGCCTTCGATAATGCATCATTGGTTGCTTTGACAGCAACCGGATCATCCACCAATGTCGTGAAATAAATTTTGGCGTGGGCGTAATCAGGCGTCAACTGAACTTCAGTCAACGTGATCATACCTACGCGAGGGTCTTTTAATTCGGACCAGATTATTTCCGCCAAATCCTTCTGAATCTGGTCTGCTACCCGCAAACCACGACCAGGAATATTTTTACTATGTTTTGCCATAAATTCTTTTCAACGCCGTCATCATTGCCATAAAGCAGAACCCCGGAACTAGTCCGGGGTTGAAGTGATTAGAGCGTACGCGCTATCTCTTGAACTTCAAATATTTCGAGCGAATCGCCCACCTGGATATCGTTGTAACCTTTCAGTGACAAGCCGCATTCCATACCCGCTTTGACTTCTTTTGCGTCGTCTTTGTAACGCTTCAGAGAATCCAGCTCACCTGTCCATGTCACCACATTATTACGCAGCAAACGAACTGACGATGTACGCTTGACTGTACCATCAGTAACCAGGCAACCTGCAATCGCGCCAACTTTGCTGACCAGGAAAACCTGACGAACTTCGACCATACCGATGATCTGTTCGCGTTTTTCTGGTGCCAACATACCGGACAAGGCTGCTTTAACTTCATCAACGGCATCGTAAATGATGTTGTAGTAGCGAATATCCACGCCATTAGACTCAGCCAATTTACGGGCAGAAGCATCTGCACGTGTGTTAAAGCCGATAATGACTGCTTTAGATGCCACCGCCAGGTTGACGTCATTTTCAGAAATACCACCAACCGCTGCGTGAACCACTTGGACACGGACTTCGGAGTTGGACAACTTCTGCAAGGACTGAACCAGCGCTTCTTGCGAACCTTGAACGTCGGTTTTGACAATGATAGGCAAGTTTTTAACTTCGCCTTCACCCATGTTTTCAAACATGTTTTCAAGTTTAGCTGCTTGCTGTTTCGCCAACTTAACATCACGGAACTTACCTTGACGGAACAAAGCGATTTCACGTGCTTTGCGTTCATCAACCATGACCATAACTTCTTCACCAGCTGCAGGCACTTCAGTCAAGCCTTGAATTTCTACTGGAATTGACGGACCAGCTTGCGCAATATTTTGACCGTTTTCATCCAACATCGCACGAACACGGCCATAGGACGAACCAGCCAATACCACGTCACCGCGCTTCAATGTACCGGACTGAACCAGAATTGTTGCCACAGTACCGCGACCTTTATCCAGACGCGCTTCAACCACCAAGCCTTTAGCAGGTGCATCTTTCGGTGCGCGCAACTCAAGAACTTCAGCTTGCAACAAGACGTTTTCCAGCAAGGAATCAATACCTTGACCGGTTTTTGCAGAGACTTGTACAAATGGTGAATCGCCACCGTATTCTTCAGGAACCACGCTTTCAGCGATCAATTCTTGCGTTACACGATCTGCGTTGCCACCTGGTTTATCGATCTTATTGATCGCTACCACCAGCGGTACGCCAGCAGCTTTTGCATGGGCAATCGCTTCTTTGGTTTGCGGCATCACGCCGTCGTCCGCTGCCACCACCAGAATAACGATATCCGTTGCCTTCGCACCACGTGCACGCATTGCCGTAAAGGCTTCGTGACCTGGTGTATCAAGGAAAGTAATCATGCCACGTGGTGTTTCTACGTGGTAAGCACCGATGTGCTGGGTAATACCACCTGCCTCACCCGACGCCACTTTAGCGCGACGAATATAATCGAGCAAAGATGTTTTACCGTGATCAACGTGACCCATCACCGTTACAACTGGGGCGCGCGGGAAGGATTCGTATTCTGCGTGTTCAGCAACATCAGTCAGCAATGCTTCTGGATCATCCAGTTTGGCAGCAAACGCTTTGTGACCCATTTCTTCTACCAGAATCATTGCTGTTTCCTGGTCGAGAACCTGGTTGATCGTGCACATTTGACCTAACTTCATCAAATGCTTAATCACTTCCGATGCCTTCACTGACATTTTGTGCGCCAATTCAGCAACAGTCAGCGTTTCAGGCACGAACACATCTTTAACAATGGCCTCAACCGGCACTTGGAAGTTAGATTCACGATCGTCATGATGATTGTTGCGACGGCCTTTAGGACCACCTTTCCAACCTTCACGACCGCCAGAAGTATCGCCGCGGGTTTTCAAGCCACCGCTACGTTTTTTGGATTCTTCTGACCATGTAGAGGAGACATTCGCGGATTTAATCGCTTTTTTGTCAGCTGTTGCTGGCTTTTTCTCTTCTTTTTTCTCGGTCGTCGCTGCACCCGCTGCCGCTGGCTTCTTCTCGCCAGCTTTTTTATCGGCTGGTTTATGCAAAGTACCTTCAGCAACTTTTGGCGCTACAACTGGTGCCGGTGCTGGTGCTTTGACCGGACGACGCGCTGCATTCATCATTTCTTTAATTTGTGCAACTTCGTCAGCGACTGCTTTTCTTGCTTTTTCAGTTGCTGCTGCACGTTCCACTGCCTCTTTGGCTTCTAAGGCAGCTTTTTTCTTTGCTTCTTCTGCGTCCAAACGTTTCTTCTCTTCATCTGACTGAGAAGGTTTTACTTCTACAGTTTTTGCCGCAGCAGCGGCTGCTGCAGCTTGTTCCGCTTTCAAGCGCTCGGCTGCCGCTTTTGCTGCTTCAGCCTCTGCCGCTTCACGCATTGCTTTTGCCTGGGCTTCTTTTTCAGCCTCCAGCTTAGCCAGGCGCTCTTGTTTTTCGCGTAATTCTGCTTCCTGACGAGCAATCAACTCGGCCTCGCGGCGAGCATCTTCTTCGTTCAGTTCAACTTCTTCTACTTCGGCGACTGGTGTACGTGCTGCAGCGTCATCGGCGACAACTTCGTCGCGTTTAACAAAAGTACGTTTCTTACGAACTTCGACCTGAATGGTGCGAGATTTGCCCGTAGCATCCGCCTGTTTGATCTCCGTTGTCTCTTTACGAGTCAGGGTGATTTTCTTTTTTTCATTGTCAACAGCAGATCCATGGGAACGACGCAGGTGTTCCAGCAGTCTATCCTTGTCTTCTTTTGTCAATGAATCTGACGTCGAATTTTTATCGACGCCTGCCGCACGCAATTGCGTGAGCAATACATCAGCTGACATTTTCAGCTCGGTGGCAAATTGGGCAACGTTGTTACTCGCCATTCAGTCCTCTTTTTCTATGTGCGCGTTATGAATATGAAACCCGTGAATTACTTAGCTTCTACGAGTTTCCAGGCGGTAGCTAGCAAAGCCTTGGCCTGATCATCATATTTAGCGTCGATGAGTTTCATCTCATCATCGGTCACATCTTCAAATGCTTCTTTAATCAAATGGCGTGAACGGTCGGCAGACAATGCCAAAATCGCGCCAAATTCGTCGTAAGCCAGACCTGCGAAAGCGTCCAATGTTTTAATACCTGACAAACCCAGTTTGCCAGCAGTAACACGAGTCATACCTTCGAGGTTCAACAAATTATCATCCATGCCTTCCAAACCTTCTTCGGAAGCAATCGCCTCTGTCAAAAGCGCGTCGCGAGCACGGTTACGCAATTCTGTGACGGTATCTTCATCAAATGCTTCGATTTCCAGCATTTCACTGATAGGCACGTAAGCAATTTCTTCAAGGCTAGAGAAACCTTCATCAACCAAAATCTCGGCAACTTCCTGGTCAACGTCGAGTTTTTCCATGAACAATGCCCGGATACCAGCAGTTTCCTGCTCAGCCTTGCTGGCGGATTCTTCTGCCGTCATGATGTTGATTTGCCAGCCTGTCAATTCCGCTGCAAGACGGACGTTTTGCCCACTGCGACCAATCGCGATTGCCAGATTTTCTTCATCAACCACAACATCCATACCGTGTTTTTCTTCATCAACCATGATCGAAGAAACATTGGCAGGAGCCAAAGCGCCGATGACGAATTGTGCCGGATCTTCAGACCACAATACGATATCAACACGTTCGCCACCTAATTCACCAGTCACCGCCTGAACGCGGGAACCACGCATACCGACGCAAGTACCGATAGGATCGATACGTTTGTCACTCGTATGAACTGCGATTTTTGCGCGAACGCCAGCGTCACGCGCAGCAGATTTAATGACCAGAGTGCCTTGTTCGATTTCCGGCACTTCCAGCTCAAATAATTTCATGATGAATTCTGGCGCTGTACGAGACAAGATCACTTGTGGGCCACGGGCATTGCGATCGATACGCAAAATGTAGGCGCGAACACGATCACCAACCCGCAGATTTTCTTTCGGGATCATTTGATCACGTGGCAAACGCGCTTCGATTTTGCCGGACTCAACAACCGCGTCGCCGCGTTCCATACGCTTGATGGTGCCTGTTACCAGAGAATCACCACGCTCGAGGAAGTCAGCCAAAATTTGTTCGCGTTCAGCATCGCGGATACGCTGCAAAACGACTTGTTTTGTGTCTTGCGCAAAACGACGGCCAAAATCGACGGATTCAATTTCTTCTTCGATGTAATCATCGATTTGAATTTCCGGATCATCTTCCACCGCTTCAAAATGCAATATTTCCTGGTCTGGCAATTGCAAACCTGCCTCATCAGGCACGACGTGCCAACGACGGAAAGAACGGAACTCACCAGTATCACGATCAATTTCTACGCGGATATCCACTTCACCAGGGAAGCGTTTTTTTGTCGCTTGTCCCAAAGCATGTTCCAAGGCACCGAAAACGACTTCTTCGTCAACGTTTTTTTCGCGTGCCAGCACATCCACCAATAACAACAAATCACGACTCATGCTTTGCGACTCCTAAAATCCACTTGTGGCACCAGACGTGCCTTATCCACATCGGCGAGCGTAAACTCCAGCATTGCCGACCCATCTTTTACTTCAAATTCCAGCTTTAGATTTTCGCCCTCAGGCTCGTGTAACACACCGGTAAAAGTTTTGCGGTTTGGCGTGCCTGGCATCGCCATGCGCAATTTGATGGTCACTTCGCAACCAACAAAACGCACATAATCGGCAACTTTCTTCAAAGGACGGTCTAAGCCCGGGGAAGAAACTTCCAGACGTTCGTAATTAACATTTTCTACCGTTAACACGTGTGACAATTGGTGACTAACTTTTTCACAATCTTCGACTGCGATATTGCCTTTTTCAAGGTCAGCCGGCAAAAAGTCAATGTACACCCGGAAAAGGCCGCGTTCAGCCTGTTCAAAGTCAACCAGATCGTATCCGGTACCGTTGACGGTTTTTTCTATCAAATCCAACAAAACCAAACTATTCTCCGATAAACACAAACCTCAATAAAAATAACAACCAGGGGGCGCAAATGGGAAAACCAAAAAAAAATGGGCTAAGCCCATCTTTTCTTTGCGCCCGGATTTTAAATTCATCAGGCATAAACTACTAACTACCAGATTATAAACGATTATTTACCCTGTCGCAATCAAAAACAGGGTAAAACAACCACAATTCGGCAGTCAGATCAAGCGCCACGCGCACGGCGGCGAGCTGCAATCCCCTGCCCAATTGCTTGTCCACTACCTCTGGACGTTGGGCCACGGCGCTGTTGTCCAGCATCTGGAAAACCTAATGCGGTTTGCAATGGATCGGGCTGACGTGGGCGCTTTTTCGCACCATTTCCGGCTGAATTTCCAGTTCCACTAGCATACGCACCAGACTTATTACCATTGGCATTACCGCCACGACCCGCACCAAACTCACCGCGCGACTCACCACGTCCGCTGGACATTGGGAAAGTTGGCTGTTTTTGAGCGTAAGGACCGGCAGGCGCTGCTTTATTTCCAAACGGCTTACCACCTTTTGCAGCCGGTTTATCACTGGCAGTTTTTTCCAAGCCACTCAACTTTAAGAGACTGCGAACTGCATCTTCTTCCAACTCTTCCCAGCGGCCACGCTTCAGGTTTGCTGGCAATGTCATTGCGCCGTAACGCGTACGAATCAGACGAGACACAGTCAGACCAACTGCCTCAAACATCCGTCGAACTTCACGATTACGACCTTCGCCGATGATGACGCGATACCACTTATTAACGCCCTCGCCACCACCATCAGAGATTTTTGAAAATTGTGCCAGACCATCTTCCAACTCAACACCGGCCAGCAAACGCTGACGCATACCCTCTTCCAACTCACCCAGGGTACGCACCGCATATTCACGCTCAATACCATAACGTGGATGCATTAAACGGTTCGCCAGATCACCAGACGTCGTGAACATCAATAGACCTTCTGTGTTGTAATCAAGACGACCAACCGCCAACCATTTACCTAACTTCATTGTTGGCAAACTATCAAATACGGATGTACGACCCTCAGGATCATTAGTACTAACGATCTCACCGGCTGGCTTATGGTAGATCAAGACGCGTGGCGGCTTTTTGCTGACTTTGCGCATGATAGGCTTGCCATTGATGCGCACTTGATCCGTGGGCAAAATACGCTGACCAATATGGGCTGGTTCACCATTAACAGAAACACGACCAGCAACAATTAAATCTTCCATATCACGGCGTGACCCAAGACCCGCTTCAGCCAACACTTTATGGAGCTTCGGTGCATCATCATCTGCCGTTAAATCGCGACGTACCGGCTTCGCATTACGACCACGACCTTTGGCATCATCCGCATCAGAGAGATTAGCATCATAGGCATCTGAAGTAACAAATGAAAACACATCATCTGGATTATTAGCTTCTTTACGAGCAACATTTGCTTGCGAAGAACGCTTGCCATTACCACGGTTTGGACCTCGCCCTGCTTGCACACCTTCACGCGGTGGACGTGCCGGACGATCTGCGCGCTCCGCGCGATCACCCCGTTCTGGACGCTCAGCGCGCTCCGCACGCTCTGGACGCTCCGCACGCTCTGGACGATCAGCCCGGGCAGTACGCTCTGCCCGAGGAGCAGCTTGCTCACCCTCTGGACGAGGCTTGCGTGGGCGATTTTGATTAGCAGAACGAGGCGCACGCGGAGGGCGGGCATTTTCCGACAATCCCTCACTAGCCGTAAGCTGTGCACCAGCATCAACCGACGCCGCTTGCTCAACATTCTCCGTTTTAGGACGCGGGGAGCGACGCATATTTCGAGGTCCACGGACTCCGCGCGGGCCACGGCTATTCGGCTTACCTTCTGCAGCGCCAGCGACCGTAGAGTCACCACCAGGATTTTTATCGGCTTTTACATCTTCAGGATTCATGGGATTCATTCTTCAATTCATTTAATTCTATTTGCGGCTGCTGCTCAGCATCCAGTTCATTATCTGGCACCGGAACATCGGCAGCCTGATCACTTAATTTTTCAATTTCTGAGGACGTTGATGGCTCAACATCCAAATTTATAGGCATTTCGGCAACTAATGCGGGGGTATTTCCTACGTCAAAAGTAATGCCCTGTGCCGACTCCACACCAGCGTCAGCCTCAGCCTCAGCGTCGGACAACGGACTAACTTCCTCACCAGAGGCACGAAGTTCAAGACCGCCTGCGTCGACGATGTCGCCAATTTCGTCAATTTCGCCAATTTCAACTATTGCATGAGATTCAGCCACAATGAGATCTTCACTCAGCTCGACAGCAACTGAGACCATTCCTGCAAAATTTGGCTCATCGGCTCCAAAACCGGCCAATTGTGCTTCAAGATCTGGCGCAGCCACCACTGCATCGTCATCATCTTTGCGCACCTGCTGCAATGGCGGCAATTGATCCAGAGAGGCAAGCCCCATATCACTCAGGAACTGTTTGGTCGTAGCAAATAATGCCGGACGCCCAGGTACATCACGGTGACCGATGGTTTCAATCCAACCTCGATCTTCCAGGGTTTTCACCATTTGAGTCGCGACGGTAACACCACGTATTTCTTCAATATCGCCGCGTGTCACCGGTTGACGGTAAGCAATAATTGCCAGCGTCTCCAGAGTCGCCCGAGAGTATTTTGGCGGCTTTTCGGGATTTAACCTATCAATGTAGGCGCGCATTTCCGGCCGACTTTGAAAACGCCACCCAGTCGACAAGCCCACTAATTCAATTCCTTTATCGGACCAATCACGACGCAAATCTTCTAACATCATTTTGATTGTATCCGCACCGACCACATCACCTTGATCGTCGGCTTCCTGAAACAGTTTTTTCAAATTATTGACTGTCAGCGGCTCAGGCGCGCATAACAAGGCTGTTTCGAGGACTCGCTTTGCCTCAGCAGTATTCATGCAAGTAATAGATTACACGGGTTTAATTGATGCCATACACTGGGTCAAACCGGAAGTATCAACGGCCAGAACCCACGCTTTTTATGTATTTAATTTTGTCGCAAGCAATTTTACTTACAACGCCCGTCGAGCGGGCAGATCAGGGAGTTTTGAAAGTGCAATTTATTTTTTGCACTATACCCGTCAAATCAGTAGACACTAGATTGTAGTCCAGAAATTCCGAAGCAATCAAAAATATATTGCTTACCGATGAAAAAGCCACGATTTAAGTACTTTTTTAAAAATAACATTGCCGATCACCATTTTTAATAGTGCTAAACTGACACCTACATCCACTGCAAATGGCAAAACGCTGATTTCCAAAAAAGCAGTCAATCTTGGTTTGTTACCGCCTTGATCATACCGGAATTAATCCAGGTCAACGAAAGTCATCTCCACGCGCCAATCTGAATCTCGGCAAACACTTTATAATAATACAGGCCAGACAGCCAGACAATGCCGTCAAAACAGCGTTTTGGTGACGGACTAGTTGCAAGCGATCTTTATGGTCAATCTTGCGGGTCAATCATTAAGATCAATTCATCAGACTCCCATTGACGCGCGACAAAATTGCGTTAAGGCACCCCAAATTTAAAAAATATCATTCTGTTATTAAATATAGATTATTTTTTGCCTTGGAGTGTGCGGTTAACTAAGACCAGTGTTACCAGTATTGCCAGTATTGCCAACATTATCCAGGCAGAACAATGCTGCGGTAATAAAATAGCGCTAGCATGGTGTTACCCAAGGACAACCATCACTCAACGCCTGCCTATCATCGAGTTTGACGCAGGCTTAGTTTCAAAAATATCAATCAACATTAGTGATAAACAAAAGTTAACAAGAAATATGAAATTAACGATCCGTTTTTTTGCCTTAGTGAGTTGCATTAGTATTAACACAACCGCTTTTGCCTCTGAAGAGAGTATTCCGACGACCCCGGCGACTACGCAAAACACCAGCGAAGATTGGGCGATTCACGCTCAATTAACCAATATCACACAAAAACACGCGAATTTTTCCGCTGCCTATACTGGTCAACAAAGTTTGAGCCCCGTAGGACGTACAGAAGAAACTACTGACCTGACCGTATTTATCGGCAGACGTTTGTGGAAAGGCGCTGAAGTTTGGATCAATCCCGAAATAGATCAGGGTCACGGTTTTAACGACACCTTAGGTGCAGCTGGCTACCCAAATGGCGGCGCCTACAAGGTCGGGGCAAATCAGCCTTATCTCAGAATCCCTCGTCTATTCGTACATCAAACCGTATCATTGGGTGGCGAGGAATCACACATTGATTCCGCAGCCAATCAACTTGCAAATACTGTCAGCGCAAATAATCTGGCAGTCACTGTGGGCAAGTTCGCTGTCACGGACGTCTTTGATACCAACAGCTACGCGCATGATCCACGCGCCGATTTCATGAATTGGTCCGCCTTAGATGGTGGCAGCTATGACTACGCGGCGGATCCTTGGGGCTTTACCTGGGGTGGCGCAGTTGAATGGACGCAAGATTGGTGGACATTACGTGCGGGCTTTTTTCAATTATCGCCAGTACCAAATGGCAAAATTACGCGCGTACACTTTGGCGGCAACTCGACGAATATCGAATTTGAAGCTCGACATGATTGGGCAGGACATCCAGGCAAAGTCAAACTATTAGCGTGGATCAATCAAGGCGATATGGCAAGTTATCAGGATGCAGTAACACTTGGTCAACAAACCAACTCGACACCTGATGTGGGATTAGTGCGCAAATACAGTTCCCGTCCAGGCGTCGTATTGAATATAGAGCAAGAAATATCCGCCAGGGTCGGTGCTTTTTTACGTTTGAGCGCCAATCGAGGCAATAAAGAAACCTATGAATTTACGGATATTAATCAATCTCTCTCAACAGGTCTGTCGATCAAAGGCGACAGTTGGGGACGTCGCGATGACACGATCGGTATAGCACTCGCTGAAAATCGGATTTCCAGTCAGGCGCAAGCGTATTTTGCCGCGGGTGGACTTGGATTATTGATCGGCGATGGGCGACTCAATTACGCACCAGAAAAAGTCACAGAAATCTATTACGCATGGCATGTTCACCCCAGCGTTACGCTGACATTCGACTATCAACACTTGACCAATCCTGCCTACAACCAAGATAGGGGCCCGATTTCCGTGTACGGTATTCGTACGCATGCAAGTTTTTAACACGCAAACTGTACTAAGACATACATCGGAAGTTGGACCAACCTGACGATGTATGTCGCTTCAACGCCACCAACACAGCCATCAAGGATGTTAAGGGTTACAGTAATCGCAGTATTTCGGCATCACATCCTTGCGCAGAAACTCTTCTGATTCAAAAGCGCACGACACGCATCGATATAAAACCGCCCTCGGTTGCTTAGATGGCCTCGCACATTGAAGACAAATCGCCCCCGGCACAGGCGCATAGGCGCCAAAGCCGGGCAGATGACACTGAGGACAAAAAGAAATCAGCCTGGTCGCCAGATCCTGCGCGCAGCGCCCTATCATTTGCATACGCCGCGGATTACGATGCGCGCGCATGTCAGTAGCCAACTCAACCGGACCATCTCGCAATGCCCGTCTGACGCTCGCCCTGAACGATGACATCGTGGTACACGTTTTATCAAAGACACTTTGATTTGCTCCACCAACAATAATGCCGTGCTGCGGAAAACCTACGACCGCTGCAAAACTCAGTGCTTCGTCCATCGTCGCCACGCACTTGCTTGCAAAATTAGTCTCCGCGCCCTGCACAAAAGCGCTGATTTCAAGCTGCTCCCGGGCGTCGTACCAGACTAAAATTTCACGCCCCCAAGGTGTTATTCCCACCCATGGATCGCTACCAAAACTGCCCTCACTACCCAGTCCAAAACGCGCACCACTCAGACTGCACGCGAGCTGCGCCTTTCGTCTGGCAGCATCCAGCATTGTCCCTTCGCGATCAACCTCACCGGTAAAAGTACCTAAGGAATCCGTATCAAATCCATCAACAGTAAACACCGCGTATCCAGCTTGGGCAAGAGGTGGCGCAATGGCTTCAGCCTTACCATGGCAGGTTAATAACGCTGTTGATAAAAGATCACCCATACTTAAACTAACTCCGGGACCCAATGATTTTCTGTCGCTGTGTGTCTGACATATCTAAAAATCTCATCACTTGCTGGTTCGATACAAAATAAATGCAACCACCCCCCATTGACTAACTGCGACAACTTTTCATGCTTGTGAACTATCTCAGCAATCGCGGCGCGCGGCGCTTCCAACCAGACTGATAAACGCAACGGTGTGTGAACCCACTGCTGGCCATCGTGCAAGGACTGCATAGGCAATCCTATGCGTAAATCCCCACCGTTGCCCTCAAAAACCCCGATGTTACCACCAACCACATTGTGCAGAACTTTGTTGCCGCTGCCCCACCGGCGATTATCAACTGTCGACGCAAAATATTGCATATTTATCCAATGCGCAACGACGACTGGCGCGGTCAGTATTTGCTCTAAGACACGATGGTCACTGTCCTCATGATGATTATAATCATTTAAGAAACTTCTGCCATCAAGGTTCATATGTTTAGTCCGCTGACGAGGTGCAGCAATAAAGGCAGCATTATTTGCCAAAGCCCATTCAGGACGTACTTGCGACCAATCGTTCGCTTTGTGACGCAAAGTATTGAGCAGACGTGACGGCGCAATCTCCGTCAAACCCAATGTTGGCGCCCGCTCAGCGCGAACCATCTGCGACGCCTGCGACAACCATGCACGGGCTTGCTGCAAAGTCGCACTATGTGCCAGTCTATCTGGAATATCAAACAGATTAAGCTCATCGGTACTGGTCAGGTGCAAGCCTGCGATAAAACAGGTGTCGACAGGAATGTCGATTCCCTTTCTTTGCAAACCAAGTCTGACTTCATCACGATTCAACAATTCAGCCAGAACACGCGCATTCACCTCGCCACTCTGACCACAACAGGCACCACAATCGAGGCCTGCCGCATGCGGGTTATTGGCAGATTGGCTGCCATGGCCGACCAATAACACTAAAGGTGCAAAACCTGACGTGATGGACATCGCCGTCAGCACGTTCGCAGCCAGATCAACGATATGATGCAAGTCCACATTTTCTAATACTGGACGAATTTCTGCACGTTCAGAAGGATGCAAACCCGCACCGTCCGCCACGGCAACCATTTGTCGATCCAGACTTGATTTGAGCAACTTCAGCGCGTAACTGAGGCCGGTCGTTTCGACAAAACCAAAACCGCTGCTTGCAGAAGTCCGAAAACGATCCCATGCCTGCATCATGCCGAGGCGCAAGCGACGTTTTTTTAAGAGACGTTCAGAATCCCGCGATGAACCATGCTTGGCGACGACCCGCATTGTCGGCGCCAACAGTCCCGGCAATTGCGGTCGCGCCACTGCGCCAGCAAATGGAAGATAATCAATCGGCAATCCAAAAAATCCTGCGAAACCGTGCGTCGAGATCGAGGGCTCACAGGTTTCCAGCGCCCGCCTTATCCGCTCAGAACGCACGTCAATGCAGAAAACTGCTTGTAAGGCCGGACGGCTTACAAGCGGTGATGCTGCATCGCGGCCATTTACGTGATTCAGGTCTTTAGTTAGCCTTTTATTTAGTCCTTTATTCAATCCATCATTAACGTGCAATTGCCAACTTCTTTCTAATGCTTCCTGCCAAATCCAGGCTAGATCTTTTTGTTTGGCATGCTGCAAAAAATCATGTGGCGATGTCGTTGCAAGTAGTCTTTTGGCATACCATGTTTCCACCAGATCACGATGTTTAGGGCTATCGGCCAGCACCCATTCCCAGGCCAGAGTGATCGCCAGCAATTGCGACAAATGATTGTCCGTCTGACCTTCAAGCTGCGCCTGCCAATTTAAATAAGCACACCACGATGCCCAACCGTTGACGTTAAAAAGAAGCGCGCTGAAATACGATTCGTATTCCCGAGTTTGAAGTTTTAATTTTTCGCAAGCCAGACGAATCAATTCCTCATGGGTCGTTGGCAAGGCCGCGATGCGCTCAGCAATACCCTCAATGCCGGTAAATAGCGACGGGCCATTGTCATGCAAAGCGATCTCACGCCAGGCTGCATACAGTGAGGTTTCTGGTGTTGACTTCCAGCGCGCCTGCCCGCGATCAAACCAGGATGCGCAGTGCTGACCAATCGCATGGATAACCACATCGCGACAAGCCGGTTGATGCTGCAAATCGCGATTCGCGTCGATCATATCCACGAAAAAAATCGGTAGTGGTGTCGCACTATTTTCACGCTGTGACGCTTGCACTAATTCACTGACATTCAGTCCCAATCCAGAATCCGACAATACGTGACTTAAGGCCTGCTCATTCACCCTACCCTGCCGATACTCGGTGACGTACCAATCGAGGGGCATGGTGAAGCGTGACCCAATCAAACGATCCATCGTCGCGGAAGCAACTCTCATTGGCTGATCGATCCAGCCCCACCAAGGATTGACCGCAATCGAACGATCAAGTGGCCAGTTCGGTGCTACTCGTCCACATGCACTTTGCACCGCCTGCTCAATAGAGACGATGCCGTCATCTTTGAGCCCCACCAACAGGTTCTCCGACGTCTCGTTTGCCACCGCAGCCATCACTTCGTCAACACTTACCTTCATACGATTTCCTTCAATAATTTTGTCTTAACTGGCACCGGCAAACGAGCAGGCCAGATGCGTAATGTCAGGTGCGTTACAACTTCGTCGAGATGAAATCCGGCAAAAGCACGGGGATGCAGCCAGCGCGATAAAGCACCTTGCGGCTGACTAAGTACAACTTGCTGCACAATGAGCAACCCAAACAAACACGATCCGGCAAAAATCAAACCAAACATTGAGACGTGCGTTGCAGCGGGTGGTAAGAAGCCAAGGAATATAAAATGCCAGATACCGTAGACCAGCGCCAACCCAAAAGCCTGCGTAACTAACAACAGAATTTGCGACCACGCGCGCTGGGCATAAGGTGCATTCACCAATGGCAACAGACTTCCAACCAGCACCCCACCGAACAACCGGATACTTGGATCCTGGCGCGGATCGAGCCCTGTCAGGCAAGCCGCAAGCGAAATGCCTGACATCAAGCCTGTTATTGCAAGCAATTTTTGACTCGTATTGAGGCGATGATTTGCAGGGGCGATTTGCATCACTACGCGGCGGGACACCGTCTCACCGGAAGAAAGAAACGCATGCGCTTTGTACAAAGAATGCGCCAATAAGTGAAACAAGGCCAGGGCATACGCCCCTAGACCAATTTCCAGCAACATAAACCCCATTTGCGCACAGGTTGACCAGGCCAACATCACTTTGACACTGATACGTGTCATCATCACCAAGGCAGCGAGGCTGGCAGTAACACTCCCGACGACGACCAGCAGTAACTGCGCAAACGGCGCGGTCTCTATCAAACCCGTCATGCGCAGCAAAATAAAGCCACCAATATTGACAATACCCGCATGCAGTAAGGCGGAGACCGGTGTTGGCGCCTCCATGACTTGCAATAACCAACCATGAAATGGTAATTGTGCGCATTTTAAAATGGCGCTTATAACAAAGAGCAACGCCGCAATCTGAATACCGATGGGCGGCTGCGGTAATGCCGCAAGTGCCAGCGGAATTTGCTCTATTTGCAAGGTATTCAATTGCAAATAAATGAGCAGCGCGGCACCCCAGGTCAATACATCGGCGACGCGGCTAATGATGAATTTCTTATGGGCGGCAATCAACGCTGCCGGACGATTTTTATAAAAAATCAGCAATTGATGCAAGGTGAGACTACTAGTACTCCATGCAACACAGACCAAAAACAAATTGTTCAGCGTCACCAACAACCAGACATTCGCCAACGTAAGACATAGCCAACAAAGGTAACGCCGCAGCCCTTGATCACCAGCCAGATAATGTCGCGAATACGTCAATATTACCCAACCAAGAAAAGAGGTCAGCAACAGCATCAGACAACTTAAGGCATCAACTCTGACTGTAGGCAAAAATGCATCAACCGACACGCTTGCACTACCATAAAGCCAAACGCTCAATGCACTCAATATTGCCGTCACAATGGCTAAAATGGCGCCCAATTGCGCCACTCGCCACACCAAATTTAGCTTTACCCGGGTTTGACTGACCAAACCTGCTGCGACCAACAAAGTACATGGCAAAAGTAACACCAACAATGCCAGCATTGCTTGAATTCCCGCACCAGACGTCACAAAAAAGCCAACAAATACCGACATAAACGACCCCTTGAAACAAAACAATGTGGCTATTGTCAGTTGTTTTAGGTATATTGAATAATAAATAATATAAACAACATATATAGATAATCATCTATGAACATTCGCCATTTAAGTTTTAGGTTGCTGCAGGTTTATGTGCAAGTTGTTCGATTGGGCAATATTTCCGCGGCAGCGCGCGCTTTGCATTTGACGCAACCAACTGTGTCATTGCAGTTAAAGAAGTTGCGTGAAGCCATCGATGAACCCTTGTTCACGACGCGTGATGGCCGCATGGAAATGACGCATGTCGGTGAGGAGCTGTACCGGGCAGCCTGCGATGTATTAGTGCGCTTCGATGACTTTAACGGCTTTCTGGAGCAAGCGCGAGGCGGCAACTCCGGACACATTCATATTGGCATCGTTACGACGGCCAAATATGTGCTACCGCGCATCCTTGGCGCGTTTTATCGACAATATCCGCATGTCGGGGTCACTTTAAGCATCGGTAACCGCGCGCATATTCTGGAACGTTTTTCTAAGCAGGAAGACGATCTCTATATTTTTAGCCATCCGCCAAGTGGCAACGCGGTACAAGCCACACGTATTTTGAAAAATCCGCTACAAATCATTGCCCCTCTGAACCATTGGGCGACGCACAGAACCAGCCTCGAATTTGCAGAACTCAGAAATGAACGATTTTTGATTCGCGAACCAGGTTCCGCTACCAGGCTCATGTTTGAGTCATGGTTGAGTAGCCAAGGTATAGAATTGAGTGACACCATGCAAATTGAAAGTAATGAAGCGATCCGGCTCAGCACGGCCTCTGGTTTAGGCTTATCGGTGATTTCGGCTCACACGCTGCAAGAAGGACAAGAAAACCTCGCGATCTTGCCTGTGATTAATTTTCCACTTGAAAGCCATTGGTATCTGGTCAGCCGCAAAGATCGCCGCTTGCCACATGCAGCGATGCAGCTGATTCAATTTATGGCGGAACATTTGCAAGAATGTGTCGAGCCGCAGTGGGTTGCTCCCGACATCATTCATCTGGCGCAAAGTTTTAGCTAAGCGATTGAAGCTCAACCGGCAGCGATTGCGGCTTCAAGGCAGACAAATCGAAAAATTGCCTTAACGTTTTAACGTCGAGCCAATTTCCTTAATTCTACGCTCACCGGCTACCAGGTTTGCGGCCGACGAATGAACAGAATAATAGCCCATGACCAGCTCTTGGGGCAGCTTAGCGGCGGTTCCGACCAGGAACGCACAATCTGTTTTTGCATCAAACTTCATAGCACCATTCCCTTCTTCAAACACAGCCAGTTCACGCACCAATTCAGCGTCACTCACACTGAGCTGGCCAGATTGCGCAAACGTCCAGGCAATATCATGCGTACTGGCTGGCTGATACGTCCAGGATTCGCCGGCTTTAAGCTGTACCCACAAATAACTGACGTCAAACGGCGCCTTCACTTTACTTGTCAGATCTTGGTAGTTTCCCAATAACAACGTAACCGGACCAGCACGCGGCACCTCATTCTCCTGCACAAATTGTGCTGACGGTGTTGCCAGTTCGTGCGATGGTGGCATCGCGAACCAGGTTTGGAAGGCACGCATCTGATCACCTTTAAGACCACGGGCTTTATGCCAGATGCCACCACCTGTCATGACCCACTCCACGCCACCTTTTTTAACGGTATCGACCTGACCATCTGACGTGGTGTGTTCAATATCAAACGTCAATGGAAAGGTCAGCGTGGCAATTCCGGAATGCGGATGAAAACCAAACTGTGGCCCACTGCCTTCTGCCTCGACGTAGTCAAGAAAGATAAATGGCTTCAGTAAATGTCCCAAATCGCCAGGGCTCATCAAACGTGTGATTGGCCCATGAGTTTGGCCACCGGTGCGCGCAACGATTTTTCTTAATGTACTCATTTTGTCCCTTTCAAGCAATCCAGTTAATCCTGTACGTTAAGAAGTATAGAGGTGATTGCAGCACGGATAAAGCTGGGCAATTGGAAAAGACTCGTGCATGAATGGAACAATCTACCCTCAAACAACGAATGCCGATCGCTTTCCAAAAAATCACACTTTTCAGCAAGACCTTCGTTCGAGAATGACTTCAGTGAGCAGCAATACCTTTACCAGCTATGCAACGTTTTCTCGTGGTTATAAAGGCCCGGCTTATAACGTCTTCTCAATATAACGTCTTCTTCAATATGTTGAACCGCGATACGCTGGCCTTAAAACCAGAGACATCTGATTCCTTTGAAATCGAACTCAAAGCGCTCTTTCTCGATCGCAAACTCAGTCTCAATTTGGAGGCGTTTGAGTCTAAAAACACCAGGCCTCAAGCCAGCCATAAAGCTAACCTCGATGCCACTCTGTCTGGGACCGTGGTGACGCACCTGATCACTGCGGGTGACGATCAGATGCAACTCTGGTTTGAGAATGGCGCTGCAGACGGTTTCAACATCATGCCTCCTTTTTTGCCGGACGGATTAACGGATTTTGCTGAACTGGTCGTTCCTGTACTACAACGCCATGGACTCGTCCGCACGCGCTATAAGGGATCAACCCTGCGGGAGAATTTAGGTCTTTCTTTTCCAAGACACCAACGATAGGGATTACTGAATATCACCCCATGATGCTCACACAGCATCGATGGGGCAGCGTGGATGTCTAAGGCAAATCACTCATCGACCTCTCTATCCATCTTTAAGGCGTGATTTCATAACCGAGATTTTCCGACATTGTGGCAAGGCATCTGGAACGACGTCCAAACCTATATTCATTACTACATTCATTACTACATTCATTACTACATTCATTACTACATTCATTACTACATTCATTACTACATTCATTACTACATTCATTACTACATTCATTACTACATTCATTACTACATTCATTACTACATTCATTA